>NZ_JADOZQ010000030.1:0-5849 GCF_015669105.1 Romboutsia sp. D33t1_170424_H2
CCTTCATCGCTCACGCGGCGTTGCTGCATCAGGCTTTCGCCCATTGTGCAATATTCCCCACTGCTGCCTCCCGTAGGAGTTTGGACCGTGTCTCAGTTCCAATGTGGCCGATCACCCTCTCAGGTCGGCTACTGATCGTCGCCTTGGTAAGCCGTTACCTTACCAACTAGCTAATCAGACGCGGGTCCATCCTGTACCGCAAAAGCTTTGATAAGAAAGCCATGCGACTCTCTCATGTTATCTCGTATTAGCATACCTTTCGGTATGTTATCCGTGTGTACAGGGCAGGTTACCCACGCGTTACTCACCCGTCCGCCGCTCTTTACCGAAGTAAATCGCTCGACTTGCATGTGTTAGGCACGCCGCCAGCGTTCATCCTGAGCCAGGATCAAACTCTCAAATAAAAGTTGTTACCTGCTCAGACTATCATTATCTGAATATCTGGCTTGGTTGTATTCGATTCTTTAAAGAATCATTAGTTATATAAATTAACCTACTGTTTAATTTTCAAAGTTCATTCCTTACAACTTCCTTAGTTTATCAAAGTAATTTTACTTTGTCAACTCTTTTCTGTTGTTTGTTTTTCTTGTTGTTTGCCTTTTTCTTAAGGACAAGTAATACTATATCACCTTAGTTTTATATGGTCAATACTTTTTTCAACATTTTTTTCATCTTAATTTTACTTTATATTTTATCATTTTATGTTATCCACATATTAACAACTTATTAACATTGAAATGTTAAGGTTCTAATTTTTTTATCCACAATACTAACATAATTATTAACATTTTTCTTTATAATATTTATTGTAAATAAAAAAAGCCATAGGCTAAAATTATATAATTTGGCCTATGACTTTTAAATTATTTAGCTTCACATAAATCTCTTTCGATATATTCTTCAGCTAATATTATTTTCTTTTCTTTTAATGTTTTTTTTACATCTATTATTCTTTGATTAGAAGAACCTCTAAATTTTAAAAATATGTCTTTTTTATCATTTTCAAATTTACCATCTACTAAAACATCTATATATTTCAATAAGTTTAGATTTTTAAATCTATTTGGATTCCTATCGTTTAAAAGTTCTTCAAATTTAAATCCTGTGTAACTCCATACATCTAAATTTTTGTCTTTTGCTTCTTTAGCAATTTCTTCTAATGCCTCAGGTTGTAAAAATGGTTCCCCTCCAGAGAGAGTTATTCCTCTTTGTAATTTTAATTTATTTAATTTATCAATTATTTCTTTTGTGTCTACTTCATAGCCTCCTCTTAGACTATGTGTTTGAGGATTATGACATTCTTCACAGTTATGAATACACCCTTGTGTCCATATAACCATCCTTAATCCTGGACCATCAACTATACTATCAAAAGTAATGGGTGCTGCTATTCTTATTTTCATAACCTATTCCCCTTTCATTACTTATGCTTTATTCTGTCACGAACTTCTGCTTGCTTAGCATTATTAAATCTATCTACAGTACCTACTAAATATCCTGTTATTCTTCTTATTCTTTCAAACTTTATACTACTGTCTTCTTCATTTCTTCCGCAATAAGGGCATATATTACCTTCTATAACCCCTGAAAAACCGCATACTGGATCTCTATCTACAGGGTGATTTATACTACCATACCCAATTCCTTCTTCTTTCATAGCTCTTATTATAGTTTCAAAAGCCTCTAAATTATCTGATGGATTGCCATCTAATTCTATATATGTTATATGTCCAGCATTAGTTAGGTTATGATATGGAGCTTCAAGTCTTATTTTATCAAAGGCACTTATCTTATAATATACTGGTATATGGAATGAATTAGTATAGTACTCTTTATCTGTTATACCCTTTATATCGCCATATATCTTTCTATCCATCTTAGTAAACCTTCCTGATAATCCTTCTGCTGGAGTTGCTATTAATGAGAAATTCAGTCCATACTCTTTACTTGCTTCATCCATCCTATTTCTCATATGCCCTATTATTTTTAAACCTAATTCTTGAGCTTCTTCACTTTCACCATGATGCTTTCCTATAAGGCCTATTAAACATTCAGCTAGACCTATAAATCCAACTGTTAATGTTCCTTGCTTTATTACATCTTTTAATTTATCTTCTGGTCCTAACTCTGAAGAACCTTTCCATACTCCTTGTCCCATTAAAAATGGGAAGTTTTTCATTTTTTTATTACCTTGTATTTCCATTCTCTCTAGCAATTGTTCTATTACTAAATTAATTTTCTCATCTAATTCTTCAAAAAATCCATCTATATCTACAACTTTTTTGCTTATTAATCCATGTTTAATCCCTAACCTTGGAAGATTTATAGTTGTGAATGATAGATTACCTCTTCCACTTACAGTTTCTTCACCACATTCATTTCCAAGTACTCTAGTTCTACATCCCATATATGTAGCTTCTGTTTCAGGATTTCCTTCTTCGTAATATTTTATATTGAAAGGAGCATCTAAAAAGCTAAAGTTAGGGAATAACCTTTTAGCAGATACCCTACATGCTAATTTAAATAAATCATAGTTTGGATCTCCTGGGTTTAAACTTATTCCTTCCTTAACTTTAAATATTAGAATTGGGAATATTGGCGTTTCACCATTTCCAAGTCCACTTTCAAGAGATAATAAAAGATTCTTAGTGACCATTCTACCTTCTTCAGTAACATCTGTCCCAAAGTTCACACTAGAAAAAGGCACTTGAGCACCTGCCCTAGAGTGCATAGTATTAAGATTGTGTATAAATGCTTCCATAGCTTGATAAGTTCTTCTATCTGTCTCTCTATAAGCTTCTGAATATGCAAATTTTTGTATATTCTCTACAAATGCTTCATCTAATCCTAATTTATCTATTAGCTCCCTAGTCTCTTCTTGTTTATATTCATCTCCTATTTTTATACTTAATTTAGTTTTAAGTCTATACTCGATATCATCTACTATACACTTTATTGCATCTGTCTTATCCTCAGATTTAAATAATTTAATAGCCTTTGACATATTATCTATATAAAACTTTTTAAAAGTCTTATATACACCTTCTGCTAGACCATAATCAAAGAAAGGTATACTTTGTCCACCATGTTGATCATTTTGATTACTTTGAATAGCTATAGCTGCTAATGCTGCATAACTTATTATATCGTTTGGCTCTCTTAAAAATCCGTGTCCTGTTGAGAATCCACCTTTAAATAACTTATTAATATCTATTTGACAACAAGTTAAAGTACCCATATTTAAGAAATCCATATCATGTATATGTATATCTCCATTATCATGAGCATATGAGTGCTCTGGCTTTATTACATGCGTTTTACAAAACTCTTTAGATACTGTACTTCCATATTGGAGCATAGTACCCATCGCAGTGTTTCCATCTATATTAGCATTCTCTCTTTTTATATCTGCATCATTTGCATCTTCAAAAGTTATCTCTTCAATAGATTTCATAAGTCTTGTTTTTGAATTTCTGATTCTACTTCTTTCTGTTCTATATATTATGTACTCTTCACTAGTTTTTGCATGACCTGTTTCTATTAACACTTTTACTACTGCATTTTGAATATCTTCTACTCCGGGAATTGAATTTATATACTTTTTATTCAATAACTTTATGACTTCTTGTGTTAATTCTTCCGCTATATTATAATCTGCTGATTTCCCATCTTGCTCAGCTATTTTACTTGCAGCTAAAAATATAGCTCTAGTTATCCTATCTGGGTTAAAAGGTATTATTCTTCCATCTCTTTTCTTAACATAATTTATCATTTTAAAACGCCCCCTAATTACTATATATTGTATTTATTCCATTATTTTTTACTACATATAGTGTTTAAACTTAAAAAAAATCCCCTTTAATCTTTTAAAGGGACTGTCTCGGTGTTTACTTAAATAGAGTAGCAAATTTAGAAATTTTAGTCAAACTAACCTAAAGCATTGAAATTGCTATGTGGATAATTTGAAGCTTAGTATTTGTAACATATACAAAAAAATATTATTTTTTTATTTTTTTGTAATTTATTCATATTTAATAATCTTATTCATATACTTACTACGACATAAAACTTGGAAAATCAAAATGTTATTACTTATGCTAAAGTTATAATTACAACTTTAGGTTATCCAATATAACCTAATACATTAGTAATTAATATAATTTATTTTATACTGTAAATAGTATAATATTATACATTAATTACTAATATATATATTTACTATATTAATCAATCAAATTCCTCTTTAATTTTAATTATTTGTAATATTAATTTATCAATATAATTTTCAAATATAATAGATTTTTTAATATTATAATAATTATATTTGAATATCAATTACACTTTTTTAGATATAATTAGTGCTTATACCTAATAAGTCAACTTTAATAAAGAAAGGAGATTTTATGTTATCTAAAAGATTAGAAACGTTAACGCCTTCCTATACTTTAGAGATAAGTTCTAAAATTAGGCAACTTAAAGATCTTAACTTAGAAGTAATAGATTTGAGTATAGGAGAGCCTAATTTCAACGTGCCTATTAGCGCTAAACTTTACGGAATAGAGTCATTAAATAACAATTATACTGGATATGACGCTGTAACTGGAATAAAGCCTTTAAAAGAAGAAATTTGTAAAAAACTTTTAAAAGAAAATAATTGTACATATTGTCCAGAAGATATAGTGGTATCTAGTGGTGCAAAACATTGCTTAACAAATACGCTGCTCGCCTTGACTAATCCAAATGATGAAGTGTTAATCCCTATACCATATTGGGTAAGCTATCCAGAGATTGTAAAAATAGTAAATGCAATTCCAGTGTTTATACACACATCTAAAGATAATTCTTTTAAAATAAAGGCCGAAGACTTATCTAGGTGTATAAGTAAAAATACTAAAGCTCTTATATTGAACAACCCAAATAACCCTACAGGAAGTATCTACACTAAAAATGAGTTAGAAGAGATAGTAGAGATTTGCTATAAAAATAATATATACATACTAGCTGATGAAATATATGAAAAAATATGTTATAAAGATAATTTTACATCAATAGCATCTATAAGTAATTTAGCTAAGGATATAACAATAACAATTAATGGCTTTTCAAAATCAACTAATATGACTGGTCTTAGATTAGGCTATACAGCATCTAATAGCTCTATAGCAAAAGCTATAAGTTCTATACAAGGTCATTCTGTATCACATCCTTGTATTACATCTCAATACATAGCCTATGGAGCTCTAAGGGAATGTAACTCAGATATAAATCAATTCGTAAATGAGTATAAATTAAGAAGAAAATTGATCTGTGCTAAACTAGATTCAATTAATAATATAAGCTATATAAAACCTTATGGTGCTTTTTATGTATTTATAGATATATCCAAACTAAAAAATACATTAAACTATAATGGAAGTTTTTCATTAGAATTTTGTAGTAAATTTTTAGATACTTATAATGTAGCTGTTGTTCCAGGAATAGCTTTTGGATTAGATGATTATATAAGAATTTCTTTTGCCTGTGATGAATCTGTTTTTTTGGAAGGTGTAGATAGACTTGATAAATTTATAAATTCTTTTTCTTAATCTAAATTCATTTAAACATTACACTTTAATAAAAAGTTTATAAACCATATTTAGATGTTAATAAAAATTTTATTGATTTAAAAATACAAAAGTATAGGTTTATTTAAACCTATACTTTTTATAAAATAAAAAAGATTACGTGGCTACGTCTTACTCTCCCAGGGGGTCGCCCCCCAAGTACCATCAGCGCTAAAGAGCTTAACTTCTGTGTTCGGTATGGGAACAGGTGTATCCTCTTTGCTATAATAACCACATAATCTTTAT
>NZ_JADOZQ010000032.1:0-2697 GCF_015669105.1 Romboutsia sp. D33t1_170424_H2
ATAATGTGGGTGCATAGCTCAGCTGGATAGAGCAACGCCCTTCTAAGGCGTGTGTCCGGGGTTCGAATCCCTGTGCGCTCACCACTTCATAGGGGATTCGCCAAGTCGGTAAGGCATAGCACTTTGACTGCTACATGCGTAGGTTCGAGTCCTGCATCCCCTGCCAAATTAAAAATGACCCATTAGCTCAGTCGGTAGAGCACCTGACTTTTAATCAGGGTGTCCCGCGTTCGAGTCGCGGATGGGTCACCAATACGGAGAGGTGTCCGAGTGGTTTAAGGAGCTGGTCTTGAAAACCAGTGATGCTTAACGGCACCGTGGGTTCGAATCCCACCCTCTCCGCCAAATGCCCAGATAGCTCAGTCGGTAGAGCAGGGGACTGAAAATCCCCGTGTCGGTGGTTCGATTCCGCCTCTGGGCACCATTAATTCGTGGCGGTATAGCTTAGTTGGCTAGAGCGTTCGGTTCATACCCGAAAGGTCACAGGTTCGACTCCTGTTACCGCTACCACTTAATTAATGTGGGCCATTAGCTCAGTTGGTTAGAGCGCCCGGCTCATAACCGGTAGGTCTGGGGTTCGAGTCCCTGATGGCCCACCACATTAATTACAAAGTAATACCGAGGTGTAGCGCAGTTTGGTAGCGCACATGGTTTGGGACCATGGGGCCGGGGGTTCGAGTCCCTTCACCTCGACCAATATAGATATGGTGGGTATAGCTCAGTTGGTTAGAGCGCCAGATTGTGGCTCTGGAGGCCGTGAGTTCGAATCTCATTATCCACCCCATGTAAAATGACCCATTAGCTCAGTCGGTAGAGCACCTGACTTTTAATCAGGGTGTCCCGCGTTCGAGTCGCGGATGGGTCACCATTTATATTACGGCGACATAGCCAAGTGGTAAGGCAGTGGACTGCAACTCCTTGATCCCCAGTTCGAATCTGGGTGTCGCCTCCAAAATTGCGCCTATAGCTCAACTGGATAGAGTGTCTGACTACGAATCAGAAGGTTAGGGGTTCGAGTCCCTTTGGGCGCACCATATCCGGGATTATAGCTCAGCTGGGAGAGCACCTGCCTTACAAGCAGGGGGTCACAGGTTCGAGCCCTGTTAATCCCACCAGTGTAACCTCTAGTGATTTTCACTAGAGGTTTTTATGTGTAAAAAATAATACTAAGAATGTATACTATCTTGATAAAGGAATTAAATTTACATATAATGGTATATAGATTTTAGAATATGTCAAAATTCTTAATAAAATATGATTTAGGGAGGATGACTATGTCTAAAATAAAAAACATTAATAAAAATAAAGAAAAGCAAAAACTAATAAAGGAGATAAAAAGAGCTCAGTTGGATGTTGAAACAGCAGAACATTTTTTTCAACTAGTTACAGATCCAGAGTTAGTGGATGTTGCTATATATGAATTAGAGGCAAAAAAATCAAGATATAGATATTTAATAAAGATTGCTAAGGAAAGAGGAATAAAGAAGACATTGCAAGAGTCTTTAGTAGAATCAATAGCAAAATAATTCTAAGGAGATGATTAGATCATGTACGTAGTTTTTGGGGATGAAATAGTAGATAGCGAAGAACTAAAAGAGACTATACAAGAAAATAGTGACTTTATAGTAGAAAAAGATTTAACTAAAGGAACAAAAAGAGAAGATACATTAGCTTACCAAATAAGTATAGATATAGACAATTTAAATGAAATAATAAAAGAAGACTATGATTTAGAAGAAATAGATAGTGAAGATTTATTTGATGAATATATAACATTAGCAGATGAATTAGCTATGGAACTAGAAGAAATAATGCCAGAAGATGCTGTTATGAATGCTAGGGCTTATAAATGGGATAATACAGATGATGCCATAAAAGTAGTTATAGCGATAGGACATGCAGAACTAGGTGAATTAAAAGTATCTGATGTTGCGAGAAGATTATTATCACAAGTTGATTAATAAAAAAGAAAGGGTATTAATATTACTTAATATCCTTTCTTTTTTATAATAAGTAATTTAATTATACTTAATAAAGTTATATTAAGTATAATATAGAAGATAAAAGATTTTTGTGAATAGGTTAATTATAAGCAGATGATTATATGCCTTTGGATATAATTTTCATTCATCTTAATAATAATATTTAAATATATATAGTTTATCAAATTTATAAGCATATAGTTGTATTAATTTAAATAAAATTGCATAGCTAATTTTTTTTAAGTTAATAATAAAATAATGAATAAATATACTCTATCTTACACATAATATAATTGTTGAAAAGCACATTATAAATAAAAAATAATTTTTTTCAAAAAAGTATTGACGATATAAAAATAAGATGATATAGTATTACTTGTCCTTAAGAAAAGGGCAAAACGAAAATGAACTTTGAAAATTAAACAGTAGGTTAATTTATATAACTGATTCTTAAAAGAATCGAAAACAAACCAAGCCAGATATTCAGATAATGATAGTCTGAGCAGGTAACAACTTTTATTTGAGAGTTTGATCCTGGCTCAGGATGAACGCTGGCGGCGTGCCTAACACATGCAAGTCGAGCGATTTACTTCGGTAAAGAGCGGCGGACGGGTGAGTAACGCGTGGGTAACCTGCCCTGTACACACGGATAACATACCGAAAGGTATGCTAATACGAGATAACATGAGAAAGTCGCATGGCTTTCTTATCAAAG
>NZ_JADOZQ010000033.1:0-2502 GCF_015669105.1 Romboutsia sp. D33t1_170424_H2
GGTCAAGTCCTCGACCTATTAGTATCGATAAGCTAAATACATTACTGCACTTACACCTTCGACCTATCAACCAGGTAGTCTTCCTGGGGTCTTACCCTTACGGTGGGAAATCTTATCTTGAAGTTGGCTTCGCGCTTAGATGCTTTCAGCGCTTATCCATTCCGTACATAGCTACCCAGCCATGCCCTTGGCAGAACAACTGGTACACCAGAGGTACGTCCATCCCGGTCCTCTCGTACTAAGGACAGGTCTCCTCAAATTTCCTACGCCTGCGACGGATAGGGACCGAACTGTCTCACGACGTTCTGAACCCAGCTCGCGTACCACTTTAATGGGCGAACAGCCCAACCCTTGGGACCTACTACAGCCCCAGGATGTGATGAGCCGACATCGAGGTGCCAAACCTCCCCGTCGATGTGGACTCTTGGGGGAGATAAGCCTGTTATCCCCAGGGTAGCTTTTATCCGTTGAGCGATGGCCCTTCCATGCGGAACCACCGGATCACTAAGTCCGACTTTCGTCCTTGCTCGACCTGTATGTCTTGCAATCAAGCTTCCTTTTGCCTTTACACTCTTCGCACGATTTCCGACCGTGCTGAGGAAACCTTTGAGCGCCTCCGTTACTTTTTGGGAGGCGACCGCCCCAGTCAAACTGCCCACCTGACGGTGTCCCAAGACCTGATTCAAGGCCTCTGGTTAGGATCCCAGTACTACAAGGGTGGTATCCCAAGGATGACTCCACACAGACTGGCGTCCATGCTTCATAGTCTCCCACCTATCCTGTACATGTAGTACCAAGACCCAACGTCAAGCTACAGTAAAGCTCCATGGGGTCTTTCCGTCCTGTCGCAGGTACCCGGCATCTTCACCGGGATTACAATTTCACCGAGTCTATTGTTGAGACAGTGCCCAAATCGTTACGCCTTTCGTGCGGGTCGGAACTTACCCGACAAGGAATTTCGCTACCTTAGGACCGTTATAGTTACGGCCGCCGTTTACTGGGGCTTAAGTTCACTGCTTCGAATTGCTCCTAACAGATCCCCTTAACCTTCCAGCACCGGGCAGGCGTCAGCTCCTATACATCGTCTTGCGACTTAGCAGAAACCTGTGTTTTTGGTAAACAGTCGCTTGGGCCTATTCTCTGCGGCCATCCAAAGGATGGCACCCCTTATCCCTAAGTTACGGGGTCATTTTGCCGAGTTCCTTAACAATAGTTCTCTCGCTGGCCTTAGGATACTCTCCTCACCCACCTGTGTCGGTTTACGGTACGGGCACCTTTAACCTCGGTAGAGACTTTTCTCGACAGTGTGAAATCAGCTACTTCGCAAAAGGGCTCCCCATCGTACCCTAGCATTATCAAGACGGATTTGCCTATCTTGACTGCCTCAGTACTTAGCCACACATAACCAACAGTGTGGTTAGCTTATCCTACTGTGTCATCCCATTCCTCAAACGGTTATTGGTGGTACAGGAATATCAACCTGTTGTCCATCACCTACGCCTTTCGGCCTCGGCTTAGGTCCCGACTAACCCAGGGCGGACGAACCTTCCCCTGGAAACCTTGGGTTTACGGCCCGTGGGATTCTCACCCACGTCTCGCTACTCATGCCAACATTCTCACTCGTATACTGTCCACATGTCCTTACGGTCATGCTTCAGCCTGCATACGAAGCTCCCCTACCCATCATAAATGATGCCGTAGCTTCGGTAGTACGTTTTAGCCCCGGAAATTTTCGGCGCAGGATCACTCGACCAGTGAGCTATTACGCACTCTTTAAATGAGTGGCTGCTTCTAAGCCAACATCCTGGTTGTCTGTGCAATCCCACATCCTTTACCACTTAACGTACATTTAGGGACCTTAGCTGACGATCTGGGCTGTTGCCCTCTTGACTATGAATCTTATCACCCACAGTCTGACTCCTGAGCAAAAGAAGACGGCATTCGGAGTTTGATAGTCTTCGGTAAGTGCAATACCCCCTAGGACATTCAGTGCTCTACCTCCGTTTCTCTAAGCTCAAGGCTAGCCCTAAAGCTATTTCGGGGAGAACCAGCTATCTCCGGGCTCGATTGGAATTTCACCGCTATCCACAAGTCATCCCCGAGCTTTTCAACGCTCGTGGGTTCGGTCCTCCACGAAATTTTACTTTCGCTTCAACCTGCTCATGGATAGGTCGCCCGGTTTCGGGTCTACGTCAAGTAACTTAAATCGCCCATTTAAGACTCGCTTTCGCTACGGCTCCACACCTTAAGTGCTTAACCTTGCTACTTAACGTAACTCGTTGGCCCGTTCTACAAAAAGTACGCGGTCACACAAGAAATGTGCTCCCACAGCTTGTAAGTGCAGGGTTTCAGGTTCTATTTCACTCCCCTCCCGGGGTTCTTTTCACCTTTCCCTCACGGTACTATGCGCTATCGGTCACTAGGTAGTATTTAGGCTTGGAGGATGGTCCCTCCTGCTTCCCACAGGGTTTCACGTGTCCCGTGGTACTCTGGATCATATCT
>NZ_JADOZQ010000034.1:0-1989 GCF_015669105.1 Romboutsia sp. D33t1_170424_H2
GCTATGGTTGAAGCTTTAGCTAAATGTGGAGCTAAAGTAGCTATACTTGCACTTGGAAAAGAAGCTTGTGAAGCTAAAGCTAAGGAAATAATAGATAATGGTGGATGTGCCATAGGAATAGAAGCTAACGTATTAGATAAAGAAAGTTTAAAAAGAGCTCATGATATAATTTTAGAAAAATTAGGACCATGCGATATATTAATAAATGGAGCTGGAGGAAATCATCCAAAGGGAACAACAACTAAAGAATACTTATTTGAAGAAGATTTAAATAATGAAGAATTAACAACATTCTTTGACTTAGATCCAAAAGGAGTAGAATTTGTATTTAACTTAAACTTCTTAGGAACATTACTTCCATCTCAAGAATTTAGTAAAGATATGATAAACAGAGAAGGATGTACAATAATAAACATATCTTCAATGAATGCATATACACCGCTTACAAAAATACCAGCATACTCAGGGGCAAAGGCTGCAGTAAGTAACTTTACTCAATGGTTAGCTGTACACATGTCTAAAGTAGGAGTAAGAGTAAATGCTATAGCACCAGGTTTCTTTGTAACAGCACAAAATGAAAAGTTATTATTCAATGAAGATGGAACACCAACAGAAAGAAGCAACAAGATATTAAATAGCACACCAATGGGAAGATTTGGAGAAGCCCAAGAATTAATAGGTACATTATTATATCTAGTAAGTGAAGATGCATCAGGATTTGTAAATGGTGTTGTTATACCAGTAGATGGAGCATTTTCAGCATACTCAGGAGTATAGGGGGATATTATGCTAGAAAGTATAAAAAAAGAAGGAATAGTAGCAGTAATTAGAGCAAAAGACCATGAAGAAGCTAAAGGATATATAAATGCTTGTGTAAATGGCGGAATAAGAGCGGTAGAATTAACATACTCAATACCTAATGTTGTTGATTTAATAAATGAACTAAGAGATGACAAAAATCTAATACTAGGTGTTGGAAGTGTTTTAAATAGAGAAATGGCTAAAGATGCAATATTAGCGGGAGCAAAATATGTTGTAAGTCCAGGATATAGTGAAGAAGTTAATGAAGTATGCAAACAATTAAATACACTTTATTTACCAGGATGTATGACGGTAAGTGAAATAATGAATGCACAAGATAAAGGAAATAAAATGGTTAAGTTATTCCCAGGTGATGTATTTGGACCAAAGTATGTAAAAGCTATAAAAGCTCCAATACCAAATGTTGAAATAATGCCAACTGGTGGAGTTAGTATAGATAATGTAGATAAGTGGTTTGAAATGGGAGTTTCTTGTGTAGGAGTAGGAAGTTCACTATTTAATGCAGGAAACTTAGAAGATATAGAAAACTTAGCTAAGGAATTTGTGGAGAAAATACAAAATGTCAGAAGCAAATAATAAAAAGGTTTTAGGTTTTGGGGAGGTAATGTTAAGGCTAATACCTCCCAACAATAAAAAAATTATACAGTCAAACTCTTTTGAAGCAATTTATGGTGGTGGAGAAGCAAACGTTATAGCAAGTTTATCTTGTTTTGGTCATAAGACTAAGTTTGCGACTAAATTACCAGACAACTCACTAGGTGATAAAGTAATAAGAGATTTAAAAGGATTTGATATAGATACTAGTTCAGTCGTTAGAGGAGAAGGAAGACTAGGAATATATTTTTCTGAAATAGGTCATGGATATAGAAGTACAGAAGTTATATATGATAGAAAATACTCAGCTATATCAATGGCAAATAAAGAAGAATTTGATATCAAATGTATGCTAAAAGATGTAAGTTTAGTTCATATGTCTGGTATAACTCCAGCACTTAGCAAAGAGTTATATAACTTAGTTATAGATATTGCAAAATACTGTAAAGAAAATGATATACTAGTGTCCTTGGATTCTAATTACAGAGCTAAGCTTTGGAGCTTAGAAGAAGCTAAAGGATTTTTAGAAAAAGTACTTCCTTATGTAGATATAGCATTTTTAGGAAAGTTAGA
>NZ_JADOZQ010000036.1:0-1656 GCF_015669105.1 Romboutsia sp. D33t1_170424_H2
AAAATCATTAACTAAATGATATACAGTTTTCAGAGTATTAACTCTAAAAGATAAAGATTATGTGGTTATTATAGCAAAGAGGATACACCTGTTCCCATACCGAACACAGAAGTTAAGCTCTTTAGCGCTGATGGTACTTGGAGGGCGACCTCCTGGGAGAGTAAGACGTAGCCACGTAATCTTTTTTTATGTTCAAAATAAAAAATACAAGGAGTTAAAATGAAAACTGAAAAAATAATTGATTTTAAAGAAATCAAGAGATTAAATCTTATAGATAAAAAATCACTAATGGAAAGAGCTTTGAAGTTATCAGAAGAGGTTGGGGAAGTTTCCCAGGCAGTATTGAGTTCATCAAATGTATGTGGGTGTGGATACAAAGAAAAAACAAAAGAAGATATAGTTGAAGAGTGTTTAGACGTAATAATTGTAGCAAGCTCAATAATAAGCCAGAGTTATGATAATGAAATTAATATGGATGAGATAGTTAATATATATAAGAAAAAGCTTAAAAAATGGGAAGAAAAATGCAAAACTATATAAATTTTAAAATATTAGATAACTTAAGTTGATTAAATATAGACTTAAGTTATTTTTATTTATAAAGAATTAGTAATGTAAAATTAATATCATTATACGTAGGAGGTTATACTCATTTTAAGTATATTTTGATTGGTAACAATTTTATTAAATGATCTTTAATCTATTTGTAATAGTATAAAAATTTAATAAAAATATAAATAAGTTAACATAATAGTTGGAGAAATAGAAAAAATATTTTTTATTGAATACTAAAATTTCTAATCAAAGTAGAAAGTGTATATAAAAATATATAATTTAAATAAAAAAATTTAATTAATGATAAATAAATTAGAAATGTGGATAAAAAATAGAAAATCGGTATATAAGCTAAGTCTAGGATGTATATAATGTTAATAACATAAACAAAAATTGTGTATAACTTAAAAAAATAAACTAATTATAAAAAATACTAAAAAAAGTTAAGAAAAAGTATTGACGATATAAAGTATAGGTGGTATAGTAATACATATCCTTAAGAAAAGGACAAACACGAAAGAGAAACAACAGAAAAGAGTTGACAAAGTAAAATTACTTTGATAAACTAAGGAAGTTGTAAGGAATGAACTTTGAAAATTAAACAGTAGGTTAATTTATATAACTAATGATTCTTAAAGAATCGAAAACAAACCAAGCCAGATATTCAGATAATGATAGTCTGAGCAGGTAACAACTTTTATTTGAGAGTTTGATCCTGGCTCAGGATGAACGCTGGCGGCGTGCCTAACACATGCAAGTCGAGCGATTCTCTTCGGAGAAGAGCGGCGGACGGGTGAGTAACGCGTGGGTAACCTGCCCTGTACACACGGATAACATACCGAAAGGTATGCTAATACGAGATAATATGTTTTTATCGCATGGTAAAAACATCAAAGCTTTTGCGGTACAGGATGGACCCGCGTCTGATTAGCTAGTTGGTAAGGTAATGGCTTACCAAGGCGACGATCAGTAGCCGACCTGAGAGGGTGATCGGCCACATTGGAACTGAGACACGGTCCAAACTCCTACGGGAGGCAGCAGTGGGGAATATTGCACAATGGGCGAAAGCCTGATGCAGCAACGCCGCGTGAGCGATGAAGG
>NZ_JADOZQ010000037.1:0-1446 GCF_015669105.1 Romboutsia sp. D33t1_170424_H2
TTAGCTTCACAAGCTTCTTTTCCAAGTGCAAGTATAGCTACTTTAGCTCCACATTTAGCTAAAGCTTCAACCATAGCTCCGCAAAGTACTCCTGTTCCACCTGTTACTACAACTACTTTATCTTTTAGATCAACATTAAATGGTAATTTCATGTTATTGCCTCCCCTTTAGTCTTCTATACTTGTATACTAGCATATCCTTCCCAGGAAAACAATATCTTTTTCATTTTTTTATAAAATATTTTATATTCCGTTTATTTTCTACATAAAATAATTATTTTTTACTAAATTTATTTAGTTTACATTGCAATTAATATAATTTAACATTTACTTAGTAGGTTTTAGTTCATAAAAAAATTCTCTTCACCTAAGCCACGTGTCGGCGAAATACTTCATATCGCCAACTACTTCATCCGTTGCTCAAAATATAATTTTTTAAGAAACTATATATGCAAATCCATTTACATTTTCAAACCTATTGAAATATCTTATTTTTATAAGTTATCAACAGCTTTATGCTTAATATAGTTTCCTGAATGTAAAAAAAAATAAGCATCTGTAATTACAGATACTTATTTAAAATAAATACTTACATCATCATTGTCTTTTATCAATGTTCTCCATTCTTTAGCTGGTAATACTATATGTTTTTGTATATAATCATCTATCTTATCTACTTCTTTGTTTTTTATTATGTTTAGCATTTCTTCATGTTGACTTATTATTTTATTTCTATTAGTTTTCATTTCAGATAATAATCTCATTCTATTATAATGAGTACTTATATTCATTATACTATCCCATATGTTTATTTTATTACATCCTAAAAATATTAACCTATGAAATTTTTTATCTAAATTATGAAACTCTATTTCTTTTCCTTCTATATCACATAATAACTTTTGTGCAAATAGATTTTTTTCTAATTCTATAAATAAATCCTCTGGAAAATATTCGCAAGCTTCTTTTAAAACTTCTTTTTCTATAGTAGATCTCATAAATATAGCTTCATCTATTATTTTACTATCCATTAAAGAAACATAAGTACCTGATTGCGGCTTAACCTCTATCAAGTGCTCATTTTTTAATTTCATTAAAACTTCTCTAATAGGTGTTCTTGATATATTTAGTTTTTCTGATAAGTCAGACTCGCTAAGTAGTTCTCCTGGCTTTAGTTCTAAAGACATTATATTGTCTTTTAAAATTCTATATGCATATTCTTTACCTGTTTCTTTGTATTTCTTTTCGTAAAGTATCATTATTTCCTCCAATTGGTTACTTTTTATTAGTGTTGTATATTAGTATATTAGTAAATTCACAATATAAATCAAAAAACTCTAAGATTATAAAATAAAATTTTACCATAATTATTGATTATTGACAAAAATAAAATAATTCCTCACTTTTATTGTAACAACTATGTGGTGATAATACTATATAATTCTTT